>NZ_JZIR02000139.1:0-2893 GCF_000961955.2 Hymenobacter sp. AT01-02 | reverse complement strand
GGCCCCCGCCAAGGCGACTACCCCGGCCCCCACCCCGGAAAGGCCACTCAGAGAAATAAAGCGGGAAGACCGCTCCATGATGGCGCGAATCTCGGTGAGTTGAGCGAGTGGATCGGTAACGGGCTTCATAATATTAAAAGCACTTTGTATTGCAAAGCACAGTGATTTGAAGTTTTTTTCCAAGCCTTGGACGCTAATTTTTTAATGAGTCGCCCTCATTTACCTCATTAGCCAAAGGATTTTACTTGTGGCGTTGCCCAGGGTGCCTCTCGTTATTTCCAGCCCGTGGGCTACTGGCGTCAGCCTACTAAAAGCAAGTAGATGGCTGTAACTGAGCCAGAACTAGCCCCCTTTCTCAGTTCGGGAAAATGTTGGTTCAAAATAGCTCGCCAATTCCCATAAAAGCACCGTTTCTAGCTAATCCAACGGGTTTTTACCCCCCGTATATGGGTCCATACTTCCAATTCTACTTTCCACCAATCAGTACTACTCCATGTTACAATCTTACTCCTCAATTCCTTCTACTTTAATTCGCACTATCCTTCTATGGGCCTTCAGCAATGTAGGCGGCACTCTATGGCTGCTCGTTGATTTCTCGCTCGACCGCCTCAACGACTACCCCATTGCTTTACTAGCGGGCCTGGTAGGGGCCATGGCATCGTTGGCTATCATTCCACTGGTAGTGCCGTTCTTTACCATTATGAGCCGCTGCTGCTCCGACTGGCCCCGCCGGACCCTGGCTCTGCTAGGCGTGGTTTTGTTTTTCTTGGTGGCGAACTACTTATTGCTACTGTTGCTTCCCATTGATTCCTTGACAAGCTTGCTCGAAATGTCGTTGCCGTACCTAGGTGCCGCGCTGCTCGCAGTGCTATGGTTGTATGGTCCCGCTCAGCGCAATGTGCCCGCGGTTAGCTAACCTGTGGCAGCCTTAGCCACCATTTCCGCGTATGGCGAGGTGTGAAACTCCGCCTCCACCTATTCGAGTTTGAAGACCTGCCCTGGTTTCCGCGTGTTATCCGGGCAGGCATGATGGATTATTTGCGCTTCATGATTTCGAGCTTGGGCATTTACCAGCCTATTGTGCCCTTGCTACGCAACGCCCTTGAGCAAACCAGCCAAGCTTCCATGCTTGAGCTCTGCGCCGGCGCGGGCGGAGGAACCGAGGGGGTTGTGCGCACCCTTCAAACTACTGGCTTGCCCGCAGCCCAAGTAACCCTTACTGATTTATACCCCCAGCCCGCAGCGTGGCAGCTCTTGGCTTCCCGCACTCCAGGCCTGCATTTCGCGGCAATGCCCGTAGATGCCACGGCGGTACCGGCCCATTTGGGCGGTTTCCGGACGGTATTCTCCGCATTCCACCATTTCGCACCGCCTACGGCCACAGCTTTGCTCACCGATGCCGTGCGGCAGCGGGCCGGTATTGGGGTATTTGAGGGCGCGGGCAAGCACTGGGCGGAAATTCTGTTGGCCCTGACGGTGCTGCCCGTGGCACAACTGCTTATTACGCCATTTATTCGGCCTTTTCGCCTTAGCCGGCTGGTGTTTACGTACGTGGTACCGCTTATTCCACTGTTTACCATCTGGGATGGGTGCGTTTCCATTCTGCGCATGTATGCGCCCGAGCAACTGCTAGCCTTAGCTCACCGCGCCGACCCACAGGGCACATTTATTTGGCAAGCAGGCAAGGTGCGGCATTGGTGGGGCCCTGAGGTGACGTACCTGATTGGCCTTCCTCGCAACCTAGGCGCGTAAGCCTGGCTAGGCTCACTGCCTGCTGTAACCTACTTCCTAACATCTGGCCTTGCAGCGCTGAGCCACCACGCGGGCCGTATTTTAGTTTTAGCTTGCAGCTAATGCCGTGGAGCCGACTTGTTCTGCTGAGCAAGCCCCGCGGCGCACGCCGAAGCTTACGCCCCGTCCCTCATGCCTTTTGCTGCTTACCGCCGGGCCCTGCCCCTATTGCGCATTCCTTTTTCGGTGTACTTAATGCCGATTTTCTGGTTCGGCCTGAGCGCCCTGCGCCAGCCCTTCAGCCCAGCACGAGCCGCGGGCGTATTTATCGTGCTGCACCTATTAGCCTACCCTGCTTCCAATGGGTACAACAGCTACTACGACCGGGATGAGGGCAGCATTGGGGGCCTTAAGATCCCGCCTAAAGTCTCGGCGGAGCTGCTACATCTGGTATGGTTATTCGACGCCTTGGCGGTGGGTGGCGCCCTACTACTCAACTGGTGGTTTGCACTCCTGGTAGCCATTTATCTACTTGTGTCGAAAGCCTACAGCTACGAGGGCATCCGACTCAAGAAGTACCCCTTGGCCAGCACGGTAGTTGTGGTAGTGTTTCAGGGCTTATACACGTTTTTGATGACGCAGATAGGCGTAGGAGCTTCCCCCGCCGAGATATATCACCCCCAAAACCTACTGTTGGCGCTGGTCAGCACCCTCTTTCTGTGCGGTTCTTACCCTCTCACACAAGTGTATCAGCATCAGGAAGATTCCCGTCGCGGCGACCAGACCTTGAGCCTCCGCCTGGGTATTCGGGGTACGTTTGTATTTGCGGGGCTGGGCCTACTGCTCGGAGCCACTACCCTAGCTGCCGCGTACTTCTGGCGACGGGAACTCCCCAATTTACTGCTGTTCCTGCTGGCTACTGGGCCCGTTACCTTTCTGTTCCTGCGGTGGGCTCGGGCGGTGTGGCACGATGCCCGCGTCGCCGATTTCGACCACACTATGCGCATGAATCAGGTATCCTCGCTTTGCCTCAGCGTGGCATTTGTTCTTATGCTACTACGCCATCTGCTTTAACCCCTAGTAAGCATACGGTAGAACCACGCATCTGCTGAAACAGGAATGCGCCCCTACCCTGCACCAGCAGCCCAACCTGTCATAGTAG
>NZ_JZIR02000138.1:0-6242 GCF_000961955.2 Hymenobacter sp. AT01-02 | reverse complement strand
AAAGGAATTGCCAGTATAGTCCTCCAGCCCGTTGTCTACCAAGGCTAGGTCGGCAGTAGCTTGTACGCGTAAAAGCCGAAGTGGGCCCCTAGGTGTGGGTTCTTGTCGCCCTGTGAAATGAACTGCTGGTAGGTAATGTGCTGGGACTCGCGCAGAAACTGACTGCGCGTGGTGGAGTATGCGTAACCGTTATATAAGGCCAGCCCCAGCAGGGCGGCCAGCCCCACTAGCAGCCAGGTAACCTTAGTGGTGCGCAGCAGCTCGGTCAGCTCTTTCTTGAGTAGAAGCTGAATCATTTTAAACGGACTGGTTGACGGTGGTGAGGTAGCAGTCGGTTAATTCGGCGTAGGATACGGCCTCGGAGTGCAGCTCTTGCCGCAAGCGGCCTTGGTGCATAATGCCAATGCGGTGACCAAGATTCTTGGCCATCAGCAAGTCGTGGGTCGCCATGAGGGTGCTCACGCCTTGGCTGCTAAGGCGGGTGATAACCTGGGCAAACTCATTGCTGGCGTGCGGGTCTAGGCCCGAGGTGGGCTCATCCAGAAACAATGCCTTGGCTTGCTTGGCTAGAGCAATGGCAATGCCCACCTTTTGGCGCATCCCCTTGGAGTAGCCGCCCACACGCTGGTCGAGGGCGGCGTCTTGCAAGCCGGCTGTCTGGGTAAAGCTTCTCAATTCGGCCCTCGAGTAGGCGTAGCCCGAGAGGCCACTGAAAAAGGCTAAGTTTTCGAGCCCCGTGAGCGTAGGGTAGAGGTTCACAACCTCGGGGATGTAGGCCACCATATTGCGGGTAGCGTGGTTGTTTACCGATACTTCCAGTCCATCAATCAGCGCCCGGCCGCTAGTAGCGGGCAGAAAGCCCAGAAAGATGTTGATAGTCGTCGATTTACCAGCCCCGTTAGACCCTAGGAGGCAGTAGACCTCCCCGCTGCGGATGTCCAAATCCAGGTGGTCGAGGGCCAAATGTGCGCCAAAGCGCTTGGTGAGTTGTTCAGCTTGTAGCATAAGGTTGAGCAGAGTGTACCAGGCGCTTAGAGAGTATAGCTTACCGACAGCCGACCATTGGTACCGGCCTGCGGTATCCAGTAGTAGAGCCGTTGCGCAGCCAGGGAGTAGTAATAAGATTGTAATTCAGCAGGTTGTTGACCACCAGGTTTACTTTCAGGTGGGGCGACTGCCAGCCCAAGCCTCCATCTAGCCGGAAGAAATCGGGTATGGGGTAGGGCGTGGCCACGGCGTAGCGCCCACCCCGGCCCGCTTGGTACTGATACCCCAGGGAGAAGCTCAGGCCCCGCACCAGCCGGGCGGGTAGCTCGTAGTTAAGCCAAGCGTTTTGCACGTGCTTGACAAACAACGGCGTGCGCGCTCCTACCAGCAGCGGATTAACGTCCTGATCAATGCGGGAGTCGGTATAGGCGTAGTTCACCACCGCATTCAGGCCGCGTACTACTTGGCCCGTAAGGTCAAAATCTACCCCCTGAGCATGGTTCTTACCTACCTGAATGCGGTACAATGCATTAGTAGGGTCGGAGGCAGCAATGCTGGACCGGGTAATGTAGTACACGGCCACGGCCGACGTCCAGCGGCCATCAAGCCAGTTCTTCTTGATTCCCAATTCACGGTTGAGGCCCCGCAACGGGTCGATGGGCGTGCCATTGCTTGTTATGCCGCCCTGCGGCACTAGCGTGCGGTCAAAGAGGCCATACACCGAGAGGCTGGGCAATAGGCTGTAGCTGACGCCCAAGCGAGGGGTAACTACCTGGTCGTGAGAACTGCTGCTGGCGCCTAGCACGTGGTTGTTGCTGTTTACAGCCGTGTAGCGCAAGCCAGGCGTAATGCGCAGCTTATTCGCCAGAAGAGCTATTTCATCGAGAACGTAGGCCGAGTAGTAGTTTATGGTTTGCGAGGTGTTGCGGGAAGCAAGCCCACCGGGCGAACGGTAACCTGGAATTTCGGCACCGTATACCGGGTTGGTCACATTGAGGGGGTAGTACACGGGTTGGGTAGTACCCCCAGCCGTGGGGACCGTGTTATACGTTAGGTAGTCGACGGCCTGGAACTGTTTCTGGTTTACATCCACACCTGTCAGCAGTTGGTGGGTAAGCGCGCCGGTAGTAAACCGGCCATTCAGAAACGCTTGTTGGGAAAATACCCGCGTGCGGTCCAAATCGTACTTGGGGTTGCGCAGCAGCACATCGGCGTTGTTGGGATTCAAGCCCGTCACCCAAAGGTAGATGCCCTCACTTTTCTCTTGCAAAAAGCGCCCCGTACCGTAAGCTGCCAGTGGGGGTTGAACTGATGAGAAAGCGTGAGAAAGCCCGACTGATTCTGCGCCCGAATAGGGCCCACACTCCGTTCACTGATGGTAAAGTCGTGCGGTAAGGTGCCAAAGCCCCGCGGAGTCATCACAATAGGGCTGTAGAGGCCGTACGTGAACGTCTGAAAGCTATACTCAGCCGTTACAGCAGTACGGTCACTTATTTGATACTTCAGCACCGGCGCTACCAACAGGCGCCGGTTGTAGTCACCTGGCACAAAAGATTTTGTACTCAGGGCCATGGTGTTGAAGCGGTAAAGCAACCTGCCTGGCTTGTCGAGCTTGCCATCAAGGTCGGCGGCCAAGCGGTAAAAGTTGTAGCCACCCAACATAGCCGTGGCCGAGTAGCGGGATCCGCCGGTGGGCTGCTTGGTCACGATATTGAAGCTTCCGGCCGGGTCGCCAATGTTGTTCATGAAAAGTGACGGCCCCTTCACAAACTCTATTTGCTCGATAATGGCGGCATCATCCGGGACGGGCCCCCGGTAGTAGGGCGTCAAATCCACGCCGTTGCGGAGGCTGGCAATCTGGCCGCCGCGCATGTACAGGTTGGGGCCCAGGTTGTTGGATATTTCGTTTCGGATGACGCCGCTCACGTTGCGGGTCACGCTTTCGGTGGTGTTGAAGCTGCCCTGGTCGAAAATAACCTCCGGCCCCACCGATTGAATGTCCTGTGAAAGTTGGAGCAGTGGCGTCTGTAAACGCAGTGCGCTGGATATAGTCTGGGTGGTGTACTGCCGATAGTATTTCGAGGTCACGGTGGCTTCGGCCAGCGTCGTTGCCGCGTCGGCCATCAGCGCAATGCGCAGAACCGAATTGGCCGGACCCACCCGTAGGTTTGTGCTTGATGACCTAAATGATTAACAGTAAGGGTGGTGATAGGCTCGCGGCCCCGCAACTCAAACCGCCCAGTGCTGTCGGTAGTGGCTACGTGGTTGGTTTGCGGGCTGCTGATAAGGGCCCCCGCAAGGGGTGTGCCTACCTGGGGCCCCTCGCCCTCGCGCACCTCCCCTCTGATAGTGGTTTGGGCCCATGCGGCCAATGGAGGTAAGAGCATACACAATGCAGCTACCAAGTGTTTCATACAACAGAAGCCTCGACTAGAACAGGCGCGCAGCCGCTCCCACTCCCCGACACGGCTAAATGAACCATAAGGGTATAGCGGCGCGGTCAGCCGGCGCAGTCCAGCCTGAAAAGCAGATAAGTAGGGTGAAGGAATAGCCGGCGGTCAGAGTCCGTCAGCTTGGCCAAAGCCATAAATAAGGCCATCAGTAAAAGCCCATACACCGTGGGCACCGAAAACGCAGGCGACACCTGATAACTACTTGATAGCTAGCTGGCAGCAATAGACACCCCACGCCGGTACCGGTCCTACCTGCAGCAGGACCAATAACGCACACGGTTACGCTTTAATGGGACCGACTAGGCAGGTGGCGGGCGAAATACGCCTCGCGCAGCAGCAACCGGCACTTCGGCTGGTCGGTAGGGGCCATAGCCCACGGGAATGCCACCCCAGCGCTTGGGGGTAGCAGGCAGTAGCAGCCGGAAGGCTATTGGCAGCATTTCCGGGCTTTCTTTCAGAAGATTGTGCGCTTTGTTTCCCCGCTCATCCTGCTCTTTCAGTTGTTTGGCAACATGGCACTTGCCGTTGCAGTGCAGTTGTGGCCGGGCCTTGTTCACGCAGAAACGGGCCGTAATGGCGGCCTGGTTCAGCAGGAAGTCTACCATTACCACTTCCCGGCTGAAGGTCTGCAGCAGCACGAGTAGGATGAGTAGGTAGGAGAAAAAAGCCTTCACAGAGGGGATGCTAGTTGGCGCAAATGTACACGCACAACTACCGTTTTTAGTGAATCCCGCGCTAAAAAGGAGACTTTTATGCAGAACTACCCGATTCCGTTGGCCCGCAAATTGGGCGGTTTTTCTTCGTGCATCTGGCTCCAAGCTGCTTACCCTCAGCAGCTAGAGTAATAGCAAATACTTTCCGCTAGGTAGCGGAGTTTACTAAGCATGTCCTAGTGAAAAACAGCACAGCGAAAGTACCTGCTCTGGGTACTTTTGCTGTGCTGTTGCAAAGCTAGTGGGTGGTGATGCGACTACCCAGGCTGAATTTGATGCCTAGCTCCGGGGTTATTTCCCAGTAGGAGCGCTGCCTAAAATTGCCGTATGGGCTGTATTAGGTATAACCGGGCCTCCGGTCAACCCCCGCGCCCACGTACGCATCAAACCAGCCATACTTGCCAAGGCGGCGTTGCATCCCCCAAATGGCAGTGAGCGTGGAGTATCGGTAGGGGTTATAATGCAGTTGATTGAAGACAGTCGTGGTCTGCACAGCAAGGTAATTACCCACGAATGGACCCGTTGCCCGCTCTTTCTGACGCCGTTTCTCTTGATTGTAATAGTATCTCACCCCCAGGTCGAATCCATATTCATGGATAAGCGGAGCGCGAGAACCATCAGCAAGCGGATTACTACGTCCTAGTTTGATGCCCGCAAATCCGTTGCCGTACACGCTGATAGCAGAAGTGAGATGATGCTCAGCTCCTACTACTACCGGCAACGACACTCCCCAATAGCCACTCCCTAAGCCTCGGGTGAGACCCGTACCCACTTTAACCAGCGTACCAGACCTCGTAGGCACACGATCAATCGGACGAGCAGTAGAGTCAGCAATTTGGGCGGTAGCTCCGGTGCTGCTTAGCAGGAGCAGAGTGAGTGGTAAAATGATAGATAAGCTACGCATAGAAATACAGAAGAAGAGAAATCGATACTTGTGGGAGGCTATCCTAGACAAAATGGTTGCGCGGGGGAATATTTACCTACAAAATATGGGCTTCTTGTCTAAGCGTTTCGAGAGCGAACAATCAGCATACCTACTTTAATATCTTGATTTACAATTCATAAGTACAGTATGGTTAAACTAGGTTTTGACAACTACCGCTCGGGCCGTAGTTTTTATACTAATTCCTTATTTCCATGACTAGCACATGGCTGGCAGTCAATCGTATAGATATACTATCAATTTTGCATTTTATTCATACTACATACCCTTAGAGTAGAATTGGAATTATCTATTATAGCTGTATTGAAGAGAAGCTCAATCTGACTGACAGGAAAGAACATAATAAGTAAGCTGTTGATAATTAGATAATGATAAAGACATGCGCATGTAAGAATGTAGCTGGAACAACTAGCAATAGCATCCGTTAAGACAATCAAACAGGATGGTCCTGTTATTCACTTAGTATAGAATATTTACATGAATACTGACGACTTAAAACAACTGGTAAAGGACGGCTTATCCGCGCAACTGGCAGGTAGCAAAGTAGCGGCAGCCGCAACAGACGAAATTCAGCAGGACGCCAAGAATCCGACCCTAAAACAAGCACTACAACAAGGCAACGAAACGTCCAAAGAGTGGGCAAAGCGCTAGATCGGGCTATTGCCGAAGTAGGTGGCGTGGAAGAACAGAAAAACGAAATCTTAGAGGCACACTACCAAGTGAGCAAAGAAATCCGCGCGAAAGCAGAATCCGACGACGTGCGTGATTTAGGTATCATTGCCAGCGGCCAAATGGCCCTGCACTACTGGATTGCTTCATTTGGTACCGTAGCCTCTTACGCTGCTTCTGCTGGCTTTCCCCAAACAGAGCAAGAGTTGAAAGCCTCGGTGCAAGAAGCAAAACAAGCAGACGACCAGCACACGGATATTGCTCAGCAAATTCTTGCTACTCAATAGGTTGTTTCCTGCTCGTACTACTTTCACATGCATCAAAGTGGGCGTAGCTTCGGTCTACAGTAATAATTTCTATGCCGCAGCAGGCAGTGCCGATTGGGCTTTGTAAAAAGTAGGTTGCCTGCTCTGCATTTGCCAGATGAGCTGAAGAAATAACTACCCCAATACGTTCTGAGGGCCGCTAGATACATCT
>NZ_JZIR02000137.1:0-1771 GCF_000961955.2 Hymenobacter sp. AT01-02 | reverse complement strand
AGGAGCAGAGGGCACGAGGTACACGTGGGAGATGGTTAGGGCCGAACGCTGGCTGACGGTATCGCGGCCGCCCGTGTCAATGATGATATCGTCGCACTTCGTAGCTAGGCGTTGTACTTGCGCATTCAGTTCACGGCCGGTGACCTTGACTGCGGTGTACCCCAAATCCCCTGCGAGCGACTGATGACGAAAGGAAGTGAAGTCCGTAGCCGACTCCTGATCATCGGCATCAATGAGAATAACATCGCGGCCCTGCTGCAGCAGATAGACCGTCAGGTTCGTTGCTATCGTGGTTTTACCGCTGCCGCCCTTGATGCCGCCTACCGTGTAGATCATGTTGTCGTGGTTGAACTAGTATCGGTTGTTGATTTAGTTGTAAAACTAGTTGTTTTTCTCATCCTGGCAATATCGGATTTACGCAAAGCCTAGTATCGGTAGCGTAACTGGATAGTATCCGGTCCCAAGAAAATGATAGTACTGTCGCAAGCCCGTCTCAACCGCTCCCTGAAGACAGGTACCCTAGGGCTCACTTGTCTTTGATTCCACTTAACGATTTTCTCCTGCTGAAAGCCCGCAGTAAAGGCTCGCCTGAACGAGCCCTTTGACCAGGTCCGGCCCATGACGAACGACCAAGCCCGTCCGGTACGCAACTACTTCTGGAGCCGCGACGGCAAGTACCTGCTCTACAGCCAGGATAAGGGCGGCGACGAAAACTTCAACATCTACGCCGTGAACCCGGCTGAAGCTCCCGCCGCTGGCCAGCCCGTGCCCACCGCCCGCGACCTCACCGGCCTAAAAGGCGTGCTCGTACAACTGCTCAGCGCGCCCCTGTCCGACCCCAACTCGCTCTACATCGGCCTCAACTACCGCGACAAGGCTTGGCATGACCTGTACAAGCTGAACCTAGCCACCGGTGAGAAAACCCTAGTGCGTCAGAACAACGACCGCATCGGGGCCTGGGAGTTCGACTGGAACGACCAGCTGCGCCTGGCCTCGCGCTCAAACCCGGACAGCAGCACTGAGTGGCTGCGCGTGGAGGGCGAAAAGCTGGTGCCCTTCTACAAAACGTCGATTGATGAGCAAAGCGGTGTGGTTGCCTTCGCCAAGGACAACCAGCACATGTACATGATCACCAACCGGGGCGCTGGCCGCAACCTAGCCGAAATCGTGCTCATCAACCCCGCCACCGGCCAGGAGCAGCCTTACCAAGCCGACCCACTGAAGCGAGTGGACGTGGGCAGCCTGGAGGTGGCGGAGAAAACGCACGAGCCAGTGTTTGTGAGATTCGAGGACGACCGCATGCGCCGCGTGTGGAAAGACAAGGCCTTGGAGCAGGACTTTACCGCCGTAAGCAAGCAGTTGCCGGGCCTCGACGTGTACCCCGCCTCGCACACCACCGACGAGCGGCTCTGGCTGCTGTCGGCTACTTCGGCTACCCAGCCCACGTGGCCTACCTGTTCGACCGCCAAACCAAGCAGCTCACCAAGCAGTACGAAACGCGGCCCAAGCTGCGCGCCGCCGACCTAGCCGACATGGAAGTGGCGCGCTATAAGTCGTCGGATGGGCTGGAAATTCCGGCTTACTTGACCTTACCTAAGGGTCTGACGACGAAGAACCTGCCGGTCATCATCCTCCCACGGCGGGCCCTGGGGGCGCGACGCGGTACGGCTTCAACGCTATGCATCAGTTTCTGGCCAACCGCAGCTACGCTGTGCTTTCGCCCAATTTCCGCGCCAGCACTGGCTATGGCAAGCAGTTCCTGAACTCCGGC
>NZ_JZIR02000136.1:0-731 GCF_000961955.2 Hymenobacter sp. AT01-02 | reverse complement strand
CTCTGTAATACCGGTATAGTAGGCCCGTACCGCGGCGCAGTGCTGGGCACGGTTCAGAGGCCAGGGTGCTAGGCACCGCGCTACAACCGAGTTGGCCCCGTCGCAGCCCACTACTAAATGGGCCGTTAGGGGCGGGTGGGCATTTCCTGCTAACCGCACGCTAACTCCGTGTTCGTCGGCGTGCACGCTTTTGACGGGGCTGCCTTCCAGCACCACCGTCGGAGTGTGCTGCCGTACGAGCGTGAGCAGGGCGGCATCAAAGTGGAGGCGGGGGCTATTGAATGCCGGGGCCTGCCACGCAATGCTAAGCTTGGTGCCCCGAGAGGTTACAATGCGGCTCTGGCGCACGTCGGTGCGGTGCTCTTGCGTGAGGGCGCGCAGTTCGGTGGCAAAGGCCGGATTGAGACGAGCTAACGCCTTTAGAGTAGGACCCGGAATGGCGTCGCCGCACACTTTGTCGCGCGGAAATTGGGCCTGATCCACCAGAGCAACGCGCAAGCCGCTGCCCGCTAAAGCCAGCGCACAGGCCGTGCCCGCGGGGCCAGCACCCACAATTAGCACATCATACTCGGGAAGGGAAACCACACCCCGAAAGTACTCGAACTACCGTAAACAGAACGGACTGGGCTAGCGCTGCCCACGCATTTCCTGCTGGCGCATGGGCATCACGTCGATGGTAGCAAAGAGCGACTTGGGTGTAATGGGCTCGGTTTCACGGCGCTTCACGCCCC
>NZ_JZIR02000135.1:0-2501 GCF_000961955.2 Hymenobacter sp. AT01-02 | reverse complement strand
CAGGATGCAACTCAAACAGCCCCCGCGCCAGGGTCGTCGTGGTTGTAATGCCAGCCTGAAAGCCAAAGCGGTTTTGAACATCACCTTGGAAGTCTTTGTCGTCGCCAGCTAGGGAGGCAGCCACCACGCCCACTTTGAGGCCAATGCGCGTGCCACCGCCGGTGGTTTGGGCTTGTACAGCGGCGGTAGCACCGGTAAGTAAAGCAAGAGACAGAATAATCGTTTTCATAGTTAGAAAAAGTGAGGGTGGTACGGGTTTCAACTTTCGCACGGGAAGAGCCAGTCTGAGGGCTCCTGAATCAAGCGGCTTACTGTAAAGACGACAGACACGTGGGTTTTGTTTGTTTAAAAGATTTTTTAGGACAAAATATAAGTTTATGAAGTAGGCAATCTGACATCTCGTTGACCACCGGATGCGTGGCCAAACGGCACAAAAGCCTTGCTCCAGAGTAGATTGGTCATCCCTACCACGAAAAACTGTTCTTGTGTACGAGCATGATCTGTCGTGCGTCAGATATCTTCTGAAATGGCGGCCACAACGTAGGTTTGTTCCAGCAATTGAGTCCTTGCGCAACCAACTGCTACAAGAGGTGAAGCATACGAGCCTAAAGGCCAATTTTGCGCTAGATTGGCACGGTTATACAGGAATTAACTCATAGGTACAAGCCTCGGTTGGATGGCGAAGGCTATGTCAATAAGTAGCTAGATATAGCAGACACTCTTAAGAAAGAGTAATCTATCATTCACAACTCGGCGTTGAGGACGCTGTGAGCAGTGCACAGGGTTAGCACGAAAGAATAAGCCAAGAAACAAGCCATGTACACAGTAATCAGGAAGTGCCAGGGTTGGGTAGCTGTTGCTTTATTTATGCTCCAGTCAGCTCGTGCTACCCCCACCTCTTTACAAGCAAGAAGCCAGCAGGCGCCAGGAGGGTACCGGCCAGCAGGAGTTACATGGAAACCTACCGCAGATTCAGTCGCTAACCCGAACTACCTATACCAAACCAGGTTCAGGAAAGCGGTGACGTACCCACTGCGAGCAGCTGGCCGCCCGAATGCTACGTTGCTCTACAACTGCCCTCCAAAAGCAACTGTGTACGTGCTCGGACAAAGTAAAAAATCGTATACCCAAGTGGCTGTGAACGGTCGAGTTGGGTACGTGGCAAGTGCGTGGTTAGCGGATATCCGATAAGCGGAATGCGGCCTCTATCCTAAGTGAGGCTAACCTGCTTTGGGCGTGCACAGCTACCGTAGAGGTTAGTGTATTGTCCAGGATTATAAGGAATAAGAATAGCACGCGTTAACTAACGGCGAGTATAAGCGGTATTTGATAAGTCAACTAAGAATCAGCATCACCCTATTGGATACGGTGCATTCACTATGTTCACCCTGGCTTCACGAAGCCTACATCCTGGCAGCTGCTGTTTTCTGTGAAACCATGCAACTAAAGCGTGGCAGCGGCGCTCTTCAGGTGAGATGGGCAATGACCTGCTGTTTCGCACGTCACTATTTGCTGGGTTGCCGGTAGAATGACGCCAATAAGAGGCATCGACCAGTCCTGCTACTTTTTCTCACCACGTATTTTTTCGCTCTATTTCTTATCTATGCGGGTATCACTTGCTCATCTACACCTAACAGGCATTAGCCTGCTGTTCTCGCTGGGGTTAAGTAGCTGTACCGCCGAGCAGAATGTTACCCCCACTATGACTGGGTGCAATGAGCTCGTTACAGTGCGCTTATGCGCTAGCTATGGGGATGCACCCAATTGCGCGGCCCTGCACACGACACTGCAACTGGCCGACCGCTACCATGTGCTGCCAGTGGGCGCGGTGTGGCAACGCTATCAAAGCCAGCAAGTAAACGGACAAGTGCTGCGGGTAGGCTACGAACTTGGCCCTGAGCTTCCACCCAATGTGGATGGCCTGCGAACGGCAAACATCACCTGCCTAGAAGTATCAAATAAGGAACAGGCAGGTGAATGAGCCCCAAACAAGAGTAGGAAGCTATCCAGAACCATATTCATTCAATAGGTTAACACAGGCTTTAGGCTCTTAGAGTTTCTACCGACCTATGCGACCTGTGGGATGTTCTTACTGTCCATGAAACTTCTCATATATCAGGGATAAGACACGTGGGGTAGGCCCTGTTTACCACTTACCAGCCGCCGAACTACTGGAACTGGATGTCGGCGGCGACACCGACTTGCTTACAGCCGTGTCGGCGTTCAACGCCAGTACCAGGGCACCTAGAAATAAGGCGTAGGCAGGACGGCGTAACCATGCGGGTAACATCGTCGTCGGAGCCTGCCGTGCGTCGAGGCGAGCCTGCAGGCGGGTAAAAAAGAATGGGCGGGGCTCGGGGTGGGCCTAGCGGCTGCAACGCGCGCAACCGGTCAGTCCAAGCTTCGTCTTCTTCCGGAAGGGGAGGTAAGGCAGACATGCGGAATCAAACTAAGTGAGGATGAAGAAACTGGTGCAGACGTTGCCGGGCTCGAAACAAGAG